>NZ_JAPVBP010000020.1:0-364 GCF_026968025.1 Modestobacter sp. VKM Ac-2978
GGCGTTCCTGGACCTGATCCAGGAGGGCAACCTCGGGCTGATCCGCGCGGTGGAGAAGTTCGACTACACCAAGGGCTTCAAGTTCTCCACGTACGCGACCTGGTGGATCCGGCAGGCGATCACCCGGGCGATGGCCGACCAGGCCCGCACCATCCGCATCCCGGTGCACATGGTCGAGGTGATCAACAAGCTCGGCCGGATGCAGCGGGAGATGCTCCAGGAGCTGGGCCGTGAGCCCACGCCGGAGGAGCTGGCCAAGGAGATGGACATCACCCCGGAGAAGGTGGTGGAGATCCAGCAGTACGCCCGGGAGCCGATCAGCCTGGACCAGACCATCGGCGATGAGGGCGACAGCCAGCTCGGT
>NZ_JAPVBP010000021.1:0-349 GCF_026968025.1 Modestobacter sp. VKM Ac-2978
AGGTAGTCGCGCAGGACCTGGGAGCGGCTGGGGTGGCGCAGCTTGGACATCGTCTTGGACTCGATCTGGCGGATCCGCTCGCGGGTGACCCCGTAGACCTGGCCGATCTCGTCCAGGGTGCGCGGCTGGCCGTCGGTGAGCCCGAACCGCAGCCGGACGACGCCGGCCTCCCGCTCCGACAGCGTCTGCAGCACGGACGTCAGCTGGTCCTGCATCAGGGTGAAGCTGACCGCGTCCACGGCCACGACGGCCTCGGAGTCCTCGATGAAGTCACCGAGCTGGCTGTCGCCCTCATCGCCGATGGTCTGGTCCAGGCTGATCGGCTCCCGGGCGTACTGCTGGATCTCCA
>NZ_JAPVBP010000022.1:0-338 GCF_026968025.1 Modestobacter sp. VKM Ac-2978
GAGCACGACGGGTTGAAGAGCATGCGGTCGTGGTTGATCGGGCACACCCGGCTGTCGGCGAGCGACGCGTCCCGGATCCTGCGGTCCGGGCGGGCGCTGGAGCACTTCCCGGCGCTGGCCGCCGGGTTCGCCGAAGGTGCGGTGACGGCGGCGCAGATGGACGTGGTCGCCGCTGCGGTGGGGGAGCGGGAGCGGGCTCGAGCCGCCGAGCAGGGGATCGACCTGGGCGCGTTCGACCAGGCGTGGGCACAGGTGGCCGCGGTGGCTCCGCACCAGTCGTTGGTGGCTGCGGTGCAGGCGTTCGAGGACGCGCTGGACCCCGACGGTCCGGAGCCCGA
>NZ_JAPVBP010000023.1:0-292 GCF_026968025.1 Modestobacter sp. VKM Ac-2978
GCCTTCAATTGTGGGGGTGCTCGGGTGTTCGTGACGGAGCTCAAGGGTGGAACGCTGACCAGTTCGGCCAGGCGCTCGTCTTGCTGCTAGTACGGCCCTTCGGGGTGTGGAACGTGGTGGGTGTGGGTGATCTGGTTGTAGGCACGCTGTTGGGTCCTGAGGGAGTGGGCCGGCTCTGCTGGTTCCTGGGTTCGCCTGGGAGTTGGGGGGTCGGGTTGCTTGCTCTGTGGGAGGCCTGCTTGTCGTCGTACCGCCCGGGTTGCCGGGGCTGGCGGTGGTGGATGGTGGGTCA
>NZ_JAPVBP010000024.1:0-250 GCF_026968025.1 Modestobacter sp. VKM Ac-2978
CGGTCGACTCGGTCTCCGACTGGACCGGGAACGTCGGCCTGGCCGAGCTCGAGACGTGGGGAACCGAGCCGGTCGTCTCCACTCCGGAGCCCACTCCGACTCCCATCCCTGAGCCGACCCCGGAGCCGACCCCGACTCCCGTCACGGAGCCGGCCCCCGAGTCGAGCGTCCCGACGGGGGAGAACCTCGCCGGGCAGGCGACGGTGACGGCCTCGTCGGAGAACGTCTGGGACGGGCAGACCGCGGTGAA
>NZ_JAPVBP010000025.1:0-207 GCF_026968025.1 Modestobacter sp. VKM Ac-2978
GCCTTCAATTGTGGGGGTGCTCGGGTGTTCGTGACGGAGCTCAAGGGTGGAACGCTGACCAGTTCGGCCAGGCGCTCATCTTGCTGCTAGTACGGCCCTTCGGGGTGTGGAACGTGGTGGGTGTGGGTGGTCTGGTTGTAGGCACGCTGTTGGGTCCTGAGGGAGTGGGCCGGCTCTGCTGGTTCCTGGGTTCGCCTGGGAGTTGGG